>JAFAYE010000005.1 GCA_019240525.1 Candidatus Eremiobacterota bacterium | reverse complement strand
CTGTCCTTCGCGGTGAAAACACGAGATGCGGCAGTGGCCGCGCTGGGCGAGGGTATCCACGAGTACCCGTCTTACTGCCCGACGACTCTGCAGAGTCCTGAATATGTCGGCGTCGCAACGGCGGCGATCCGCACGGGCCATGACCCGTTTGTCCGGCTGAGAGTGCCGGAAATCAGCGAGCAAGCAGCCGCCGCAAGAGCGGTACAGACGGCCGCGAGTGCCGGTCTGCAGCGCGAATCGCGCGAACTTTCCCTGGTCTGAGACTTACCTGGGTCTGGGCACGAGCCATTACTCCCCCTTAACCCGATAGTTGCCGAACCTCTTTGTGCTGGACGGGTTCTGTCAAGGCTGGGCGCAGCCCATCGCGTAGCGACGCGAAGCGGTCTTGACAGGTTCCGGCCGGCACGAACCATCCCCAGCGGGTTAAGGGGGAGTGCCCGGCCGGCGCGCCTCCGTCACCACGCTGCTTTTCTGCGGCAAGTTTCAGGCCAAAAGCAATGCGGCCCCCATATGGCGCTGGGAACGCCTGAGGGCCGCGCTGAAGCACTTTAGCCAGGAGCTTCGACGTGATCGTAAGCGATCCAGGGCGTGCCCGTCGAGAGCCGCGCCGTAATTCGTTCCGTCCAGCTGGCGGATCATCCCCGCTTGTACCAAGTGCCGCGGGCACCGGAGCGCAGCGGCCCCGCCGGGCGCCCCAGCGCTTGAGGCGGGGGCCGGTGGCCGCGGCGGGCCGTAGGCCCGCGCCTTCTCGGTACTACGCGAAAGATGTTTCCGCTCTGCTGCCCCAGGGCGCGGATACCCGGTCGAGCAGGCGTCATCGACGGTATGCGCTGCGTGGGATCCTCTGGCGGGAATCGCGCATCGAGCGTGTCCGCAAGTGCGGACGTGTCCCGGCTGGCAGCGACGGAATCGCGGTGATCATCTCCGGGGGAGTCGCTCACTACCGGGGCCTAGTCACGTGCGGTTCGGTGTGGGGCTGTACCTGCTGTGCCCCAAAGATCCTCAACATTCGCGCCCAGGAAATTTCCACGGCCGTTGGCGAGTGGGTGAAGAACGGCGGCGCGTGCTACATGGTCACGCTGACGATGCCCCACGATGCGGGGATGCGGCTGCGTAAGCTGCTGCCCGTTATCGCTAATGGCTGGCGGGCTGTTCTCGGCGGGCGTCCCTGGACGCGGCTGAGACGCTCTCTGGGCATCGTAGGGCAGATCCGCAGTGTTGAGGTGACCCATGGGCTGAACGGCTGGCATCCGCATCTACACGTCCTGCTGGTGGCCAATGCGGAGTTCGACGCTCGCGGCCTGGTCGATCTGGACGCGCACATTACGGCGAAGTGGAACTCATTCATCATTAAGGCGGGTTACCGGCCGCCGTCCGGTGAACATGGTGTGAAGATCGTCCGGTGCTGGTCAGCTGCCGAAGCTGGCCTGTACATCGCTAAGACCGACGACGGTAAGTCAGTCGGCAACGAGATGGCCCGCGGCGATCTGAAGGAAGGCCGCAAACAGCACCGGACCCCGTTTGAGATCCTGGCTGACTTCGCGGCCACCGGTGATGCGGAGGACCTGGAACTCTGGCACGAGTACGAGCTCGCGACGCGTGGGCACCAGCGCATCACTTGGTCTAAGGGTCTGCGCCAGATCATGCAGGCCGGGCCGGAACGCACAGACGAGGAGATCGCCGCGGAAGAGATCGGCGGCGATGTCACGGTGATGATCCCGGTGGCGCTGTGGCGGCAGATCACCTGGATACCTGGCCTTCCGGCCGCGGTCCTCGATGCGGCCGAGTCGGGCGGCCATGATGCGATACAGCATCTAGTGAGCCGCTTCGGCTGCGGATAGGGAGTGCCCGATGAGTAATCGCAGGAAGCTGCGCAGGGCTGATGAGGACCTTGGCCGCTGCCGCTGGCCAGGTTGCCGTCTGCGCTGGACGACGCAGATTATCCGCGATGACGATCAGTCGGCGTTTGTGTGTGACGAGCACACCGAGCAGCTGCTTGAGGAGTTGCCGCCGAACGCGATTCGTTCGATTCGCTCAATGGCGCTTGAGTTCGGATAGCACCTGGCTTTCAGCGTTGCGGGCCTGCCCGTTCGTGATCACGCGGACCATCGCCCGTACCGCGTCCTGCACACCAACCCGGGGCAGGCCGGTCGAATCGGCTGCCTCACGCGTCCAGTGGTCCAGCTGGCGGAACAGCTCGGGCGGGAAGTTCAGCGTTACCCGTACCGGCTTGGTCCGTGCTGGCGTTGGAATATCGGCTGCGGGCCGTGGCTGATTGTCGGCGGCTGGGGCTTGGGCCATGCCGCGGCGTAGGCCGTCAATGGTGCTCGGCCGCTGGGTGGGGCTCATCGCTTCAGCTCCTGAATCAGTTCGGTGTAGACGCCAAGGTCGGTTGGTGCGATGCCGAACGATCCGGCAAGCGCTTCGGACAGAGGTATCTCGGTGTCCATAACCGGCAGTCCCGCGTCGGCCAGGACCTCACGCACGCCACGTGCGCTAACCGTCCCGCGCCGGACCTTGGTCAGCAGCACACCGGTTTCTACTTCGTGTACGGGCTCGATCTCGGCCAGTAGCTCGATCGTCGGCATCAGCCGGTCCAGGTCGAGCCCGGTCGGTGACGCGGGGACGAGCACAACGTTGACGGCTATCACTGCGGCGCGGATGATCGCCACATCGCCCGGCGGGGTGTCGATCACGATGTGGTCATAGCCGCGGCCGAGGTCGGCCAGCCGCTTAGCGATATCGCGGGTCGGCAGGCTGATCACCGTGTACGGGAAGATGGGGTCCGCCTGGGACCAGCGCAATGCCGACTGCTGAGGGTCGGCATCGACCAACAGCGTGCGCCCCAGCTGGTGCAACCCGGCCGCGAGGTAGATAGCGGTTGTCGTCTTGCCGACCCCGCCTTTGGTATTGGCGATTGCCAGTTTCATGATTTGGCCGCTAGCCGCTCAGCTAGGTCCGCCAGCTCGTTTAGGAGCCAACCGGCTAGCCGGTCGCGGTCGTTACCGCTGGTGCGCAGTACGGGTCCGACCTCGCGCGCTTGGCTGATGAGCTGTTGCTCGTGTTCGGTGAGTCCCATGCTTGCATCATCGCATCGTTGATGCAGTGATGCAATGCTTCACTGAAGCAATGATGCAGGATAGAGTTACAGAGGATTCCGTTTGAATGCGGCGCGGGTCCTGCCGCCCGGCCCTGCTGGAAAAAGTTGGCTACGCGGGCTCGACGGGCCGGTTGTACTCGGCCTGGGCGTCGGGTGTCGTGTCGTGCGTGACGAGTTCCAACGTCCAGGGCCCGGTGTTGATGTCGAAGTCGCGGCCGAAGCCAGCCCACTTGCCAGACATCCTTCGGCCGCCGAGATCAAGTAGCAGCTGGATGGCTCCGTGGTAGACCGCGCCTTGGTAGTAGCCGCCCGGGTTGGTCTCTTCGGTCCAGGTGCCGGTTACCGCCTGGCCGTTCACTGTCAGGTCCATGAGCAGTCGGCCTGGTGCCGTGCCGGGCAGTGAGCGGATCTGTACCTTGGCTCCGCGTTGGAGCAGCATCACGTAGTGAGCGCTGGAGAACCAGCCGTCCCGGCCGCTGCTTTCGTACTCGTATCGGCTGAGCCAGATTCCGGTTAGTGGGCTGCTTGGCGTCGGTTCATCCTCGGGGCGCCACTCGGGCTGTCCGGGCAGAGCTAGTGCCTGGTTGTCGATGCCGTACTGCTCGTCGGCCCGGAATCCCAGGTTCTTGGCAGGCTGTCCGGTAGCCAGCTCGATCGCGCGCAGGTACACGCCGCGAGGTTCGGTGCCGCCTTCCCAGCGCTGTACGTGGCGATAGGTGCAGGTGTTCGGCTCGCCATTTTTAGCTCCGGCGTCTCGGACTGCGCGGGCGAACTCTGTCTGGCTCATACGCATCGCGGCGCGTACCGCTCGCAGGCGGGTGTTTGGAGTGCTCAACAGCATCACCATCCCCCGCATCGTCTCGGACTTCTTCCAGCGTAGCGCTGGAATGACGTGCTTGTGCGGTGAAAATGTCGTAGGTAGTTTCGTAGAAATGACGTAAGAGTGTCGTTGCAATGTCGTAGGGTCTTGGTGTCTACTGGCAGTGACCAGTCCCACACCCAAGGAGGCCTAGATGCCCGGGACGTACGTCGTGAGCACTCAGGAGACGTTCTCCACCGCGCTGCTGATGTCCAGCGCCAAGAAGGAAAAGTTCGGCTCGCCTGGCGAGTACGAGACCAACGCTGATGGCGTCCTGAAGTGGGCGGTGCAGCTCGCGGTCACCTTCACCAGCACCAACGGGATAGCTCCGGTGTCGGAGGTCCTGACGGTGTCGGTCATCTCCGCAACTGATCCGGCCGCCGGTATCGCGGTCGGCTCACCGGTCATCCTGACCGGTCTTCGGGTTGGCATCATGGCGCCCGAGCGGCGCGGCGAGAAGATCATTGGTGGCAAGGTGTGGCACTCGGCTACCGGCGTCCAGCGCGTCGACGGTCAGTTGCGTCCGGTCAAGGGCGAGCAGCAGGCGTCATGATCACGTTAATAGTCGCGCTCCTGGCCGTCGTCGCGGCGGTCAGGCCAGCGCTGGCCTGCGTTCGGTTCGCTCTGTTGCCACGGGAAGCGAAGCATTACTACCCGGCCGCGCTGTGGGCCCGGATCCGCTGGCGCTGGCTGACCCGGAATCTCGGCTTGTCCTACATCGACACCCACCAGCGCGGCGCGGTGCTGCACCGGCCTGGGTCTACGTCAGTCCGGATTCCGGCTGGCACACCCGAGCGGGCCCGGCTTCGCTACCCGCATGCGAAGATCCGTGCCGATCGGTACGGAATCCAGGCCATCGTCAAAACCGTTCCCCGCGTCGGCCGCCGCCAGCTGGAGGATCAGGCCGAGCACATCGCGAACGCTTGGCGCTGCCACCGTGCGCAAGTCCACCAGACCAAGCCTGGCCGCGTGATCGTCCGGGGGCTCCGTCTCGATCCGTTGACCCTTCCCTTGTCAGCGGCCGAGGCGCCCTCCGGGGTGTATGACGGCAACCGTGCGGATGGTGCACGGATCCGGCTGTACCTCGGTCTGGATGAATGGGGTCAGCATCGCTACCTCGAGCTGGCCGGGGCCACCGGCATCACGGTCGGCGGCCTGCCCGGCTTCGGAAAGACGATGTTCGTTAACTCGCTGCTGATGCAGCTCGCGGGTCTTCCAGCCGACTTTGTGTTCATCGACGGCAAGGGCGGCGGCGACTACACCGACTGGCGTGCCCGTGCGCTGATTTACGCCGAGGACGAGCTACCCACCGCGGCGGACGCACTGGGCATTGTCCATTCGGAGATGCGTGACCGGCTGGCTACCGTCATCGCCCGTATCGGCAACCGCAACGCTTGGCGGGTCGGCCCAACCGATGCGATGAGGCTTCTGGTGACCGTGATCGACGAGTGTCACACGTTCTTCGACCTCGATGGTGCCAAGGGTTCACCGGCTGAGGAGAAGCTTGTGCGCACCTGCCGCCAGCTGGCCGGGCAGCTTGTTCGTAAAGGACGGTCAGTGCTGGCGGTTACTATCCTGATTACGCAGAAGCAGACCGGCGACGCGATCCCGACGTTCATCCGGGATAACTGCCGTCATGGCCTGTCCTTCGCGGTGAAAACACGAGATGCGGCAGTGGCCGCGCTGGGCGAGGGTATCCACGAGTACCCGTCTTACTGCCCGACGACTCTGCAGAGTCCTGAATATGTCGGCGTCGCAACGGCGGCGATCCGCACGGGCCATGACCCG
>JAFAYE010000004.1 GCA_019240525.1 Candidatus Eremiobacterota bacterium | reverse complement strand
GGGGTCATTGACATGCCAGCCACAACCCCCAATCCTGGTAAGCCAACGCCACAGAACGGTAATGGGCGTGACAATGGGGCACCTTTGTATGTTAGGGCTGAGCTTTCTACTGAGCAAAAGCTCATGCTTGCTGAATGGGCTGAAGCTCTTGAATGGCAAGACCTGATGGCATGGGCTGATGCTATGGCTGATAACAACATGGTAATTACCCTGAAGCGGATTCCAGACACAAAGGGATTCCAGTGCTCGGTTACTGGCACGAAAGGCTCTACTAAAGAGAACCTTTGCCTAGTGACCCGTGCCAGTACTGCTACCAAGGCCCTCATCTCTGCCATGTATAAGGATGTTATGGTGCTGCAAGGCATCTGGCAGGGAGTGAAGCGAGAGGAGGATTTTGACCTATGATGTCCATGGCAGCTTTTGTCTATCAAGTCTATGGGGAAAGGGTTACGGCTCCCGGTGCCCTTGGTGGCCAATGTGTCGATCTGATTGACCTGTACCTAGGCGCTATATACAACATCCCTCCTCGTAGGGCTAATGCCGTGGATTGGCCTACGCAAGCCCTCCCGGAGCACGCATGGGTACCAAACACCCCTACAAACGCTCCCGATCTTGGCGACATTGTTGTGTGGGGACCAGATGCAGCCCTTGGCATCGGCAACTATGGTCATGTCGCCATCGCATTTTTGGCTGATGAGTACGAGTTGATCACGTTTGACCAGAATTGGCCATCCGGCTCTCCTTGCGATCTTGTACTGCACTCGTACAATGGTGTTCTTGGATGGTTCCATCATGTTGGCTGATGACATGGCCATCCGAGCGTTGGAGGTTGGTTATGGATGCTCAGACCGTTCAGGCAATCGCTACTGCTATTGTGGCAGTAGCGACGGCAATCTCTTTAGTGCTGCATGGGCTAAATAGTCCGCAAAAACCCGCGTAGCACGCAAAAGACCCCTAGCAGCGGTAACACGTATGCCAGGGGTCTTTTTATGCATCCTGAGGCCTCTCACCAGCAAATCCCTGCTAGACGCTGTTAGCAACTCAGCAACAGGGTTCCATCTGTGAGAGGCCTCAGGCTCCCTGCCCAAGCATCCCTATACCTGTAAGATTTGAAGGGATAGAAGATACTATAAGCATTACTTGTAATATATTCTTTTACTTGTTAAAGTATAATTGCGTCTAGCAGGGAAGAGGCAATTCCTATCTACTATGGCCTAGGCAACCATAGATGGAGTTGCCTCTTTTTGTATACGTACGCTATAATCGCCGCATTGGGCGATTTTGGAGGAAGATGGTTGAATAGGGTGTTTGTCAATTGGGCTGATGCCTATGGGGGTACTCGATTAACCTGGTACAGCTATGCTGATGCAGGGACCGTAACCCCGTTTGGCAATGCTCTTGTTGACTGTGTTAACCCTGTTCCTGCTGCCTCTGTTGATGGTCATGTGGTAACAAGTTCCGATACGCCAAGCACTAGTCCCTATGCCGCGTGCTACGATTCGGCAGTACTCACGTTTGTTACTGCTATGAACACGCTAGTAGGTGTGGTTGCCCCTGGCTTTAAGGAGTCCTTGTACCTTGGTGATAATCAAACGGTTGACCCGGCACAACCTCTGGTCCGGGCGTTAGTTGCTGCTGCATTGGCTGTTCCCCTTGTTGATTCAGCAGGCAACCCGGTTATTGGATACATAGGGGGATTGCGGCAGAAAAAGGGTTACTGATGCCAGCACCAACACCACCTACGGTTATTTGTACCCCCTATGTCGGAAGAACCATCAAGGGATGGTCTGTCCGTGTTCGGGTCTGTTTCTCGGTTACGCCGGCTGAAAGCGGAGCTTCCACCTTCTCTGCTGATGTTGAGACTCTTGCTACCGACATGGCAGGGACAATGAATGCTCTCTCAGATGTGACCTTTGTTCCTCTTGGTGGTTCCAACCCTGTCCAGAATACCGTCTATGGCGCAGCAGGCGTGTACGCTGATGCTGAGGACTCGGCAGTTTTTTCGTTCCTTACCTCCAATGGCACGGTTGCTAAAATCAGCATCCCCGCACCAAAAGCGAGCATATTCCTCGCTGATGGCATGACGGTTGACCCATCCAACGCCAATGTCAGCGCCTTTGTGGGCGCTCTTACCGGCGGTGGTCCTGGTGGACTTTCGGGTTTTTGGGGTGCAACTAAGAGCGGAGCTTCTTACCAGGCCTTTCTAGGGGCCGTTCGGGTCCGCCATCGTACACGGCGCAAGATGAATATCTTCATCAAGGACCCGAATCTTACAATCCCTGCCATCTAACCCCCCTTGACGCACAAATAGCCCTATCCCTATTATGGGGATAGGGCTATTTGTATGCCCGTTAGGAGGTTGGTATGCGGATGGAGGCAAAGGTTTACCTTAGCCACACGGATATGGCCCGTGTTGTTGAGGCAGCTAAGCGTAGTGGACGTTCGCTTAGTGGGTATCTCCGCTCAGCTGCGCTAGTTGAGGCCGATAGGTTGCTTGTTGGTCCTTACCCTGATGTGCTTCAGGGGCAACGTTCGTTTGCTGAGGTTGTGGCAGCGTATGAGGCAGAGACAGGCCGTTCCCCTTGGGAAGAGCCGGTTATCGCTCTTGTGCGAGCGTCCACCAAGGAAGGGGGTCATTGACATGCCAGCCACAACCCCCAATCCTGGTAAGCCAACGCCACAGAACGGTAATGGGCGTGACAATGGGGCACCTTTGTATGTTAGGGCTGAGCTTTCTACTGAGCAAAAGCTCATGCTTGCTGAATGGGCTGAAGCT
>JAFAYE010000003.1 GCA_019240525.1 Candidatus Eremiobacterota bacterium | reverse complement strand
GGACGCTGCGCGCCGGTGCTGCGCACCGATGCCGCTGCGCGGCCTCCTGGACTGCGCTTGCGCGCGGCGCTGCGCCGAGGGTTGGTCGGGGCGAAGGGATGGCCGCTGCAGTCGAACCAAGGGATGGCCGTTGGTGATCGGCTACGGCGCGGCCGGCGCGCCGTGGTCGGGGTCGAACAGCGTCTGGCGCTGCAACAGGACGCAGGCGACCCCGAGCAGCCGGTCAGCGACAGCCCGCAGGGCACGGCCGTAAGAGTGGCCGCGCGCCCGCAATGCCGCATATCGGGCACGGCTTTTAGGGTCGTGCTGCACGGCGACGCGCGCCCAGTGGAACACGGCTTGGCGTAGCCGGAGCTGAGCGGCGTAGCGCATGACCACGACGCAGCTCTTGCCGCTGCGCTTGGTCACGGGGGCCACGCCCGAGAGGGTCCTGAGCGCCGCGTAGTCCCGGCGCGCAAGCGGACCGGCGGCCTCGGTGAGCAAGGTGGCGAGCGTGACTGTGCCGACCCCGGGCAGCGAGCGCAGGATAGCTGCATCACTGGGTCCGCTGGCTGCTGCAGCAGGGACGCTCTCAGTCAGAGTCGTGCAAAGCTCCTCGAGTTTGCCTTCGGCTTGGCAAAACTCCTGGTTGGCTAGGCGTAGCCGCGTAATGAGCGAGCGCAGATGCAGCACAGCGGCCTCGGTCACGCCTGCGGCCACCGTGATCGCGGGCTGCCGGAGGACGCCGAGCGCGGTTGCAGCGTCGAGCCTGCGGATGCGGTGCCGGCGCAGCAGCCGCGCCAGAGTCGCCTCGCGCAGGCGGGCTGCCTGGGCCGGGGTCGGCGCCATGGTCCACAGTTCCAAGACCCACTCGGCCGCGATGTCGTCGCTGGCGAGCTCGAGCAGCTGCGGGTAGTAGCGCCAGAGCTGCTGGCGGACGCGGTTGCTCAGGCGCACGCGCTCCTGCTGCAACTCCTCGCTCAGGCGCGACCACTCGCGCAGCGCGATCACGCTCGGGTCGCTGACCTGCACGAGGCGGAACAGGTGCGGATCAGTGCGCAGCCCAGCGGCTGCGACCCGGGCGTCACGGCGGTCGTCCTTGGCACCGGCAACGCTGAAACGGTCGCGCAGGCGCTCGAGCTGCTTGGGATTGATCGCGTGCACGGCGAAGCCGCGGTCCAGCAGCGTGTCCACCACTGGCCCGTGCGGCACCTCGATCGCCACCGCCACGGAACTTGGGTCACCGGCCATCGATACCAACCAGTCGCACAATGCCGCCAGGCCCGCGCCGCCGTGCGCGAACGCCCGCTCGCCCAAGACCTTGCCAGCAGCATCGAGCAGGCAAGCCTGGTGCCGCTCCGAGCCCCAATCGACGCCGGCAAACCAGCGCATCACCTCGCTAGCCATGGTCCTTGCCCTCCCGTGTCAAACGAGCCGCCACGACACCTGCCGATCCCTGTACTGGCGCTCGAAGGCGCGACTTCCTACTGGGCATCCGTCGTAGCCAACTCGTCGAGGCACATGTCCCAACATGGTGCTCTTGCGGCACGAGGTGGACGCTGGTTGCTCCCGGCGAGCCGGCCCGCCTGGCCAGCTTATGACGTGTGCCGACCAGACGCCCTGGACGGTACAGGGTGGACGGCACCCACGGCATCGTATGTGCCAAGATCGGAGCTGTCGAAGCGTCCATCAGGGGAGCCGTCCGCCATGGAGTTTAAGCGCATTGCCGTCGACACGTCCAAAGCCGTTTTCACCGTCCACGGAGTGGACGAGCGCGGGCGCCCGATCCTGCGCGAAAACCTGACCCGTGCTCGCTTCGAGCGGTTCCTCGGCAAGATGGCGCCCACCGAAGTGGTGCTGGAAGCCTGCGGCAGCTCGCACCACTGGGGCCGGTTCGCACAGGAACTGGGCCACACGGTGCGGCTGATCCCGCCGCAATACGTCAAGCCGTTCGTCAAGCGCGGCAAGAACGACCGCAACGACGCCGAAGCGATCTCGGAGGCGGCGTCCCGCCCCAGCATGCGCTTCGTGCCGGTGAAGTCGGCCGAGGCGCAGGCGGAGGCGATGGACCTGAGCGCGCGCGACCTGCTGGTCCGGCAGCGGACGCAGCTGGTGAACGCCGTGCGCGGGCATGCGGCGGAGTTCGGGGTGATCGCAGCCAAAGGTATCGCGCAGATCGAGCCGCTGCTGGCCAAGATCGCTGCAGCAGACATGCCCCAGGCGGCCAAGGACACGCTGGCCCACCTGGGTCGGGTCGTCACGCAGCTGGATGCGCAACTGGCCGAGCTCGATCAGCGCCTGGCCAAGCAGCACAAGGCCAACCCGGTCAGCCAGCGCTTGGCCACGGTCCCCGGCGTCGGGCCGACCACGGCGCTGACCATGGCGGTGCGGGTCGATCCTGGTCAGTTCGAGTCCGCTCGCCACTTCGCGGCCTGGCTCGGCCTGACGCCCCGAGAACATTCAACCGGCGGCCGCCAACACCTGGGCGGCATCAGCCGGGCCGGCGATGAACGGCTCCGCCAGCTGCTGGTCGTGGGCGCCATGGCGGTGATCCGCCATGCCAGGCCAGGGAGCAAGACGGCCAGCCCTTGGCTGCTCGCCTTGCTGGAGCGCCGGCCGCGCAAGCTCGCGGCCGTGGCTCTGGCCAACAAGATGGCCCGCATCCTGTGGGCCATGATGACGAACGGCACGGCTTACCGGCGCACGCCGCAAGCCGCCTAACCGTTCGTCCTCGCCGAGGGGCACAAGGGCAGACGCACGAGATGGCAGCCGGTCGAACCGACGAACAGGACACCCCGCTTGGTGCAAGGGCTCATCAAGGCCGCATCCGTGTTTGGGGCTTGCTCGGCGACACCCATCTGGGCCAGCGGTCAACGGCCGCATCGAAGGCCGGACACATGACCGCACTCGTTCCGAATGCCAGATCATGCCTAACCCTTGCGCTCCGGGTGCCGTCCACACATGCACCAA
>JAFAYE010000002.1 GCA_019240525.1 Candidatus Eremiobacterota bacterium | reverse complement strand
AGACGGCAGCGGAGTATCCGAGCAACAAGTGCGTTCACGAGTTGTTCGAAGAGCAGGCGGCGAAGAGGCCGGATGCGGCGGCGGTGGTGTTCGAAGACGAGCAGTTGAGCTATGGGGAGCTGAACGGCCGGGCGAATCGGCTGGCGCGCTATCTGCGGAGGCTGGGCGTGGGGCCGGACGACCGGGTGGCGGTGTGCGTGGAGCGCAGCCCGGAGATGGTGGTGGGGCTGCTGGCGGTGCTGAAGGCGGGGGGAGCGTATGTGCCGCTGGACCCGGCTTATCCGGCAGAACGGCTGCGCTTCCTGCTGCAAGACAGCGAGCCGGTGGCGTTATTGACCGAGAGCCGTCTGGAAGAACTCTTCGAGGGGGCGAGCCTGCAGGTTCCGGTGCTGGATATCAAGGCGGGGAATGCTCGGTGGCTGGGCCTGCCGCGGGGCAATCCCGATCCGGCAGCGGTGGGACTCACAGCGCGGCATCTGGCGTACACGATCTACACTTCGGGGTCCACCGGAACAGCCAAAGGGGTCGCGGTGGAGCACCGGCAGATCGTAGGCAGGCTGTGGGGGATGGGGGAGTCTTTGGAGGCGGGGCCGGAGGATAGCATTCCGGTGGTTTCCTCGCTGGCTTTCGACATTTCGCTGCTGGAGCTGTTGCTGGGGCTGGTGAGCGGGAGCCGGATTCGTCTCACGGATGCGCGGCGCGTCAAGGATATGGAGTACTTGGTGGAGGAGACGCGGGGAGTAACGATTTTCAATGCAGTAGCGAGTCTGATGGATGCGTGGTGTCAGTCTGTAGGGCAAGGGGCGGGGCCGGAAGAGCTTCGCACGTTGCTGGTGGGAGGGGAGCCGGTTTCGCAACGGCTGATCGATCGGCTGTGTGGGCAATTTCCGGGGGCGCGGGTGATCGAGACGTACGGTCCGACGGAGACGGCGCTGTATTGCACCGCGTGCCGAGCCTGCGCGGGGGGGAACGGCCGGGTTTCGCCGCCGATCGGCGGGCCGATCGCCAACACGCAAGTGTACATATTGGATGGGCAGGGGGAGCCCGTGCCGGTGGGAGTAGCGGGGGAGCTGTACATTGGCGGGGCGGGAGTGGCGCGGGGGTATTGGAAGCGGCCGGAGCTGACGGCGGAGCGGTTCGTTGCCGATCCGTTTGCGGAGGCGCCGGGCGGGCGGATGTACCGGACGGGCGATGTGGGGCGGTGGCGGGCGGACGGGCAGATCGAGTTTGTGGGGCGGAACGACTTTCAAGTGAAGATTCGGGGATTCCGGATCGAGCTCGGAGAGATCGAAGCGCGCTTGGCGGAGCATCCGGGAGTGCGGGAGGCGGCGGTAGTGGCGCGGGAAGACAGGGCCGGCGATAAGCGGCTGTTGGCTTACTACACGGCGGCGCACGCGGAGGATGCGGTGGGGGCCGAGCAGCTGCGGGCGCACTTGACGGCCTCGCTGCCCGGCTACATGGCGCCGGCGGCGTACGTGCGGCTGGAGTCGATGCCGTTGACGCCGAACGGCAAGCTGGACCGGCGGGGACTGCCCGAGCCGGAAGGAGAGGCCTATGCGGTGCAAGGGCGCGAATATGTCCCGCCACGGACACCGACAGAGGATATTTTGGCAGGAATTTGGGCAGAGGTCTTGCGGTTAGAGCGGCGGCCAGGCAGCACGGACGACTTTTTTGATTTGGGCGGACACTCGCTATTAGTTATGCAGGCGGTTTCTCGGATTCGAGAAATCTTTCGAATCGAGCTGCAGGCCCGGAAACTCTTTCAGTCGCCGACTGTAGCAGGATTGGCGACAGCCGTGGAAGAAGCGAGGAAGTGGGGAGAGATCAATTTCCACCCGATTCTGAAGCGAGTAAAGCGTGAACGCGAGTTGCCGTTGTCGTTTGCCCAGCGGCGGTTATGGTTCATCGATCAATTAGAGCCGGGGAGTGCCGCCTACAACATTCCGATTGCAGTGCGACTTCAGGGACGGTTGGATGCGCAGGCACTGGCACGGAGCCTGAACGAGATCGTGCGGCGCCATGAGGTGCTACGGACCCGTTTCGAGATGCACGAAGGGCGACCGGTACAGGTTATTGAGAAAGAATCGGGGAAGATCCTAGAGTTCGAAGACTTACGCACACTCGATAGAACGGACCAGCAGCTAGAAGTGCAACGGCAAGCTGCAGCTGAGGCGCTAACGCAGTTCAATCTGAGCGAAGGACCGTTAGTAAGAGTTCGCGTATTGGCGCTTGAGGACGCGGAATATTTGCTGCTGGCGACGATGCATCACATCATCAGTGATGGATGGTCCATGGAAGTCCTGGTGCGCGAAATTGCCATGCTGTACGAGGCCTTCGTAAATGGTCAGGAATCAGCCTTACCGGAATTGAAGGTTCAGTACGCGGATTATGCGGTTTGGCAGACGGAATGGATGCAAGGAAGCGTACTCGAAGGGCAGTTGGAATTCTGGCGCAAGCAATTGGGGGGAATTCAGACTCTAGAGTTGCCCATGGACAGGGTGCGGCCCGTGACCCCGAGCCACCGGGGCGCGAGTCTGCCAGTTCACTTGCCGGCTGAGCTGCTAAACCGAATAAGGCAGTTAAGCCGACAGGAAGGAGTAACCCTGTTTATGGTGTTGCTGGGCTCTTTCCAATTGCTGCTGAATCGCTACAGCGGGCAGAAAGACGTGGCGGTGGGCACCGATGTGGCGAACCGGACGCGGGCTGAACTGGAAGATCTCATCGGTTTTTTTGTCAACCAACTGGTGCTACGTGTTGACCTGCGGGGTGAGCTAACTGTGCGGGAGTTCCTCGCGCGGGTGCGAGAGGTTTGTTTGGATGCATATGCACACCAAGACTTGCCATTTGAGCGGGTGGTTGAGGAGCTGAATCCGGAGCGCAATCTGACCCAAACCCCCTTGTTCCAGACGAAATTGGTATTGCAGAATCAACGAGAAATATCCTCGCCATTTCCTGGAATGAAGCTGAGTTTTGTGGAGTTCGGCGAAAAGAGTTCTCAATTCGATCTGCTGCTGAACATGCGGGAGACAGACGACTCGTTGATCGGCGCATGTAAGTATGCCGCAGATCTGTTCGAGGCGCGGACTATAAAGCGGATGATGGCCCATTGGGAGCAATTGCTGGAAGGGATAAGTGGGGGAGGGGATAAAAGGATCGAAGACCTGGAGATGCTGAGTTCGGTGGAGCGGTGGGAGGTGCTGTACGGATGGAACGATACGGGGGCGGAGTATGGGAGCGAGAAGTGCGTGCAAGAGGTTTTCGAGGAGCAGGCGGCGAAGAGGCC